>NZ_BTPT01000002.1:0-44559 GCF_054408565.1 Vallitalea sediminicola | reverse complement strand
AATTATTTAGTGTATTAAAATCCATATTGTTCCTCTAACCTCATTACTTCATTCCAATGTTATCCATGCTAAATCACTCCTAAATTGATTATTATTAAATTAATGCTTATACTAAATAAACAAATCCTGCTTAATAAATTTCTATTAGCTGATTCAGTTGTAATTGGATTTATTTTAATAAGTATCTTACATATGGTAGATGGTTATTTTTCTTTTACCAAGAATAAAAAAGTTGATGGAGTTGTATTCTTTAATCAAAACTAAGGCTACAGTTCATCACCGTAGCCTTAATAAATGAGTCTATTCAACATTTTATTGTTATTCTTGTGTATCATTTATCTACTTCCATTAAACTCCTTATATAACTTACTAAGTGCCTTCTTTTCAATCCTCGAAACATACCCTACTGTCAAGGAAGGGCTAAAAAGCTTATATGAGTTGTTAAATAAATATCTATGATTGGATAACAGCAAAGTAGAATAATAGTTTATCAGCTGTTTTTAAAATTATAGTTCTCGTTTACCGTGAACTTACTTATTAACTTATTACTTTCCAAGTACTATTAAATCACCTAACGCTCTAAATCCATTTTTCACATAGAATCTATATGACGGATAATCTTTTTCTGTGTTTAATATCATTCCATTCATTCCTTGTTCTTTAATATCTTTTTCTATTGCCTCCACAAACCAGCTTCCAATACCTTTTCCTTGCATTTTATGACTAACACAAAATTCATCAATGTAATACTCTAAACCTTCTATCCACGGCTTTTTCATACCAACACTTAACGCTACTACTTTATCATCTAGCATAACTACATATCCTACAAAATAATTATTAGCATAAAGGTTCTCAAAAAATGTCATTACTTGTTGCCTCGATTCATAAACATCGTTCCATGGCTCTTTAGTAAATGTATCAATAAATAAATCCACACAAGCAGCTATCATTTGCTTATCTATTTTAGCTAAAACTAATCCCTTCATATTTACCTACCTTTCATATTTACCTACATTACGGCGTAAAGCCGTCACAAATAATTTATTAAAAAGTTGTCAACACTACTTGCTTTTAGTAAAATTAAGTTTATTTCCGAGTTACCTGGTATAACAAAGCTATCCGCAAGAATTAGTTAATCCAAAACCTAATGAGCCAAAGGTTGTATTAACTATGGAAACGGCATTATCTTTTATTGCTTCACAAGGTATAGATGTTTCTGTATTGAATATATATGATAATCGTTAATAAAAAATTTAGTTAACCTCTTTATTAAGGTCGGCCTTTTTTTAAGTGTTCTTTTTCAGACTTCATCCTCTTTACACCGTATAATCCAAACCAATGTTCTAACACTTTTATAATTTATATACTGTAAAGGGAATTTCAACTTATATTACCTATATCATTACTAATATCAATATTTTACTAGCCATACTTCTATGTATTTTATCCATGCTAGTCCTATTATGGCCAGTAGTTTTATTACACTTTATAAACAACTTCAAACTCTTCAAATACTACCGGCATATCCTCACTAAACTCATACCCTAATTGTTCACCTTCTTCTTTAAAGAAACGAGTATGTCCATTAACCCAAGATATCAATGTATCATCTTCACCTTCAAGTTTACAAATATCATAGGTGATTTCGCAAAAGGGAATAACTCTTATATTAGTAGTTTTAATAACACATCTAGGTACACCATCCCAGTCAGTGACAATACTAAAAGCTCCAACTTGTGGAACTGGTTCACCTTCTATTTCATATGATAATAAACTGCTTACTGTAGCTTTTTTTTGACCTATTAGTACCAATCTCAATAACTCATTTGCCCATTTTTCAGTTAATTCAAAGTGAAATACTTCTAAGTACTTTGTTTCCTTATCCATACTACGTTTCTTCAAAAACTTTGTCCAAAATATATCTATATCTTCTTGAGAATATTTATGATTTTCCATATGATTACCACCTAGGTACTATCTTTCCTTTATTTTACTAATTTTTGCAAACTAAAAATAACTATAATAATATTTTGTATACTACTATTTAAAGCTATTAATTATATCTTATTATATATCTTTTCAGTTTTCAATCTTTATTCCAAGAAAAAAGCACCTAATGCCTCAAGTAAATAATATGACACTCCTAGTTTATAGATAAACTTTTCTAAAGTCCTTGTAGCAACACTTGATTTATCTTATTTATCATATGTTTAATATCCTCATCAAAAATTGTATGCTCGTCTCCGTCTACATTTAAAACCTGTATATTATTTTCAAAGTATTTTTGCCATATATTAATATTGTTCTCTTTATTGTCTATAGTTATATCTCTGGTAGGGTTAAAATAATAAACTTTAACCTTTACCTTTTCTCTTGGCACATAATATAACCTAGCTCTATGAAGTACTCGCATACAAACCAAATAGTAAATTATATCTTGGACTGTTAGCGTTTTATAATTCGGGATTGAGTGTAATATTTCTTCAGGTACTTTATTTAATATATCAGTATTTTCTATTACATATGGCAATATATTCTGCCACACTTCTTCAACATCCCTAGCTTCACCAGACACCTTGTTCAATAAATCTGCATCAACTATTCCTTTTAAATACTCTATTTCACTTTCCATATTAAAACTAATCTTATCTTCCCATTTTCTTGGTGCTATGGCGTTAAATATTAGGAGTTTCTGTACACTAATTTTCCTTTTCTCAAGGATTTTAGCAATTTCTGTTGCTATTAAACTTCCAATACACCATCCTCCCAAGACTATAGATTCATCTTTGAAATACTTTTCAACTATATCTGCATAGTCATCGGCTAAGTCATTTATGGAAATTTCCATTGGCGCGCAGCTTTTTAACTTACTAAATTTTATGGCGTACACATCATAATCTTTATCTATGCTAAATTTCTCTTCTCTAAATAAGTTTGCATATCCTCCAATAGAGCCGCTTCCTCCATGAATAAGAATAAGCTTTTTACTCCTTTTTTTACTTCCTTTACGTAATAATATTATTCCTTCCTTTACTTTTTCTGATGTTAGCTTCTTTTTATCAATAATCTCTGATAACTCTTGTAGAACTGGATATTTGTACAAATCTCCTATTTCAAGTGAAACCTTTATTTCATTCTGTAATTTATCCAGCATGTTTATTATTAGTAGTGAATTCCCCCCTACTTCAAAAAAGCTATCATTTAAGCTCACACTATCTAAGTTTAAAAGCTTTCCCCAAATCTTTGCTAATACCTTTTCTGTTTCTGTTCTAGGTTCAACATATCCTTCACACTTAATGTAATATTCTTCAAGTTGTTGCAGTGCCTTCCTATCTACCTTTCCACTAGATGTCATAGGCATCTCTTCAATTTCTACTATGAAATCTGGAACCCTATAATTAGGTAATGTATCCTTCAAGCTTTTACGTATATTTGTAATATTGGTTCCCTCACATTTTACAAAAGCAACTAAATATTTTTCTCCAACTTTTCTTTCTTTAACAATAACTACTGTTTCTTTAATACCACACTTTAATATTGCATTTTCTATCTCACCAAGCTCAATTCTAAATCCTCTTACTTTTACTTGGTTATCTATTCTTCCTAAGAACTCTATGTTGCCGTCTGGCAACCATCTTGCTAAGTCCCCTGTCTTGTACATCTTAGTACCTAATTCAAATGGATTGTCTACAAATTTTTCTGAAGTTAGTTTAGGGTTATTTAAATACCCTCTTCCTACCCCATCACCTGATACACAAAGTTCACCTGGTACTCCTATTGGTTGTAATTTATTATTATTTACTATATATATTTTTGTATTTCCTAGCGGTTTTCCTATCGGAACTGATTTATCTTCAATCTCACCTTGATTTACATTATAGAATGTTGAACATATGGTTGTTTCTGTTGGTCCATACCCGTTTATTATTTCCATGCTTTTGTTTAATTCGTAAAAGTTATTTAGTGTTTTTCCTCTTATGGCTTCTACTCCAACTAATAGCTTGTTTAGCTTTATTTCCGATTTTGCACTAGATATCTTTAGTTTTTCATACACGCTTGTTAATAATAGAGGTGGAATGTAAGTAAACGTAATCTTATTCTTCATTATTAACCTGCTTATCTCATTAGGGTCAAATGTTTTGTGTTTATCATTTATAACTAATGTTGCTCCATTTGTTAGTGCTGAAAATATTTCGCATACACTTACATCAAATATATAGTTTGTTAGTGACAGTACTTTGTCTTTATATCCAATTAGGTCTTTAAAGCTTTTGTTTAAGCTCATTATAAAGTTGTTTAGGTTTGAGTGCTTAAGCATGGTACCTTTAGGATTACCCGTTGTTCCTGAAGTGTATATGACATATGCTAGATTGTGTGAACTATTTATTTGAGGTAAATTTTTTAAGCTGTCACTAAATGATTCTTTGTATAAATCTATAATTTCACCACCGAATCCTATTTCCTTAACTTGTGATTCTGTCGTTAATAATATTTGACTTTGGCTATCCTTTAGCATATATTCTATTCTTTGCTTAGGATGGTCAGGTTCTATTGGTAAGTAAGCTCCCCCTGCTTTTAAAATTCCTATAATTCCTATTATCATTTCTAATGATCTATCTATCATTATTCCTACTATGAAATCTGCTTTAACCCCTTTATTTCTTAGTAGTTTTGCTAAACTATTTGCTTTTTCATTTAATTCTTTGTACGTTAATTTGTTATCTTCAAATACTACTGCTATATTGTCAGGCGTCTTTTCTGCCTGTATTTCAAATAGCTCTTGTATTGTTTTGTTTCTTGGATACTCTATCTTGGTGTTGTTAAAATTGTGTAGTATTAGGTTTTTTTCTTCATCACTTAATAAATCAATTTGTCCAAGTTTCATTTCTGTGTTTGTTGCTATATTTTTTAATATGGATAAATAGTGCTTACCTAGCCTTTCTACGCTACTTTTGTTAAATAGTTTTGTATAGTAGTCTATGCTAATGATTATTTTGTTTTCTTGTTCTAATGCATTTAATGTTAGATCAAATTTGGCTACTGTATTTTCACTCATATACGGTGTTAGTTCCATATTGTTAAGTTTAATGTTTACATCTGTTACTGTGTCTAACATGTTAAACATAACATCAAATAGTGGATTTCTACTTGTGTCTCTTACAATATTTAATCTTTCTATTAATATGTCTAGTTGATAGCTTTGATTATGATATGCTTTTAATGAGTTTTCTTTTACTTCGTTTAAAAAATCTAAATATTTTTTATCTTCTTCTGGTCTATTTCTTAGTGCTAGTGTGTTTACAAACATACCCATTATGTTTTGTAAGTCTACATAGGGTCTTCCTGCTATTGGCGTTCCTATTACTATGTCTTCTTGTCCACTGTATTTGGATAATAGTATGTTGAAAGCTGATAATAGTACCATATGCATTGTTGTTCCTGTTTTATTTGTTAGCTCTTTTAGTTTATTTAATGTACTGCTTTCTATTTCAAAACTTACATTATCACCTTCAAAGCTTTTTATGGCAGGTCTTTCATAATCAGTTGGCATATTTAACACTGGTATTTCATTATTAAATTTGTTTATCCAATATTGTTCTTGATCTTTTATTTCTTCTGATTGTAAGTATTTATTTTGCCATGTTGAAAAGTCTCTATACTGTAATTTTAGCGGTTCTAACTTTCCGCCATTATGTAGTGTGGTAAATTCATTAATTAAAATGCTCATAGATACTCCATCAGATACTATGTGATGCATATCTATTAATAGGTAACTCCTCCCTTGTATTTCAACTAGTTCAGCTCTAAATAATGGTGCTTTTCCTAAATCAAATGGTTGAACAAAGTCCTTGGCTATTTGCTCAATATGGTTTTTTGAGTTTGTTAAAGCACTAAAAGTTTGCCCTTTTAATATGTCTAACTTAAACTCATATTTATTATCTATCTTTTGTACTATTTTATCATCAACTGCTTCAAAGTAAGTTCTTAATGCTTCATGTCTTTTTACTAATTCTTTTAACACACTTTCTATTTTTTCTTGATCTATTATACCTTGTAGTTTAAAGATTTGTGGCATGTTATAGGCTACACTTTTTTTATCAAAGCCTTGTATTACGTACATTCTCTTTTGTGCTGATGATGCTTCATAATATTCTCTGTCTTGTATCTTTTCTATTTGAAAGTATATATTTTCCTCAGCATCTTGTATAACCTTGCTTATGCCTTTTATTGTTGGTGAATTGAATAGTTCTTTTAATGACACTTCTTTATTTGTCTTTTTATGAATCTTAGAGATAAGTGTCATCGCCTTTAATGAGTGACCTCCCAGTTCGAAGAAATTATCATCTATTCCTATTTTATTTATTCCTAAAACTTCACTCCAAATTTGTGCTAGATTTTTTTCTAGTTCGTTTCTTGGTGCTTCATAATTAGTTAGGCTCTCATCTAGTTTAGGCTTAGGAAGTGCTTTTCTATCTCGTTTTCCATTAGATGTTATTGGCATCTTATCTAGTTTTACAAAGTATGATGGAACCATATATTCTGGTAAACTTTCTTTCAAGTATTCTCTTAAGTTTAAATTACTTATGGATTTTTCGCTTACTATATATAAGCAAATATGCTTATCTCCATTTTTATCATCTATTACTATAGCCGTTGCTTCTTTAACGTCCTTATTCTCCAGTACTTTGTTTTCTATCTCACCAAGCTCTATTCTAAATCCCCTTATTTTTACTTGGTTATCTATTCTTCCTAAGAACTCTATGTTGCCATCTGGTAACCATCTTGCTAAGTCCCCTGTTTTGTACATCTTAGTACCTAATTCAAATGGATTGTCTACAAATTTTTCTGAAGTTAGTTTAGGGTTATTTAAGTATCCTCTTCCTACCCCATCACCTGATATGCAAAGTTCTCCTTGTACTCCTATTGGCATTACTTCATTGTATTCACTAAGTATATATAGATTATAATTAGTCATTGGTTTGCCTATTGGTATAAACTCTAAATCATTTATTTTATCTGAGTTTATTTTATAAATACTAGAATCAACACAACATTCTGCTGGTCCATATACATTATTTATATAAGGCTTTATTTTTTGTCCAAAAGCTTGATATAAATCTTTTACACTATTTAGATTTAGCTCTTCTCCACCAATTATATATTCTTTAATTTTAGTACTTTGAACCTTATTTTCCTCGCAATTTAAAAGTATTTTTATATGCATTGGGGTCCCATCTGAAATATGAATGTTATTATGTTTATAATACTTTATAAGCTTTTCTGCATCTCTTCTCGTATAATCATCTGTTATGTATAAGCTATGACCGTTTAATATAGCCGCAAATATTTGTTGAACTGATGCATCAAAGTAATAAGGTGCCACTAAGCATACATTAAGGTATTCGTTATACTTTTTATAGATGTTTTCATCTAACGCTAACATTAAGTTATTTATACTTCTGTGCTCTATCATTACACCTTTAGGATTACCTGTGGTTCCAGATGTGTACATAACATACGCTAAATCATTACAATTGTTTATTATGCTCAAATTAGTTGAGTTATCTTCAGATAAACTACTACTGTCTTTGAACAAATCTATTGCTATTCCTTCAAAAGTTATTGAATCTACTAGATTTGATTTGCTTAATAAAATATTAGTGCCACTATCTTTTAACATATACTCTATTCTATCTTTGGGACATGAGGTATCTATCGGTAAGTAGGCTCCACCTGCTTTTAATATAGCCATTATTCCTACTATCATCTCTATGGATCTATCCACCATTAATCCTACTATAGAATCTGTGCGAACACCTTTACTTCTTAAAATCACTGCTAGGTTATTAGATTTTCTATTTAACTCTTCATATGTTATTTTTTCTACATCAAATACTACTGCAATATTATCTGGTGTTTTTTCTACCTGCTCTTGAAAGATCTCTTGTATAGTTTTATTTTGTTCATAGTTTTTACTAGTCTTGTTAAATCCATATAGTATTTTATTTCTATCATCTTCATCTAAAATTACTATGTCTTTTATTTTCTTATTATAATCACTTAAAACCGTATTAATAACCTTTGTAAAAGTTTTACACATGTTATTAATAGTGCTTTCAGCAAATTTATTTGCATTATATATAGCATCTAGTTTCAAACAATTCTCCTTTGATGATTCAAATATAAAACTTATATTATTTTTATCTGAATCAACAATATAATTAATATGTTTCTCATCATGAATATTGGTCATTCCTATGCTTACAGGAGTTAATTCTCTAACATCTGAGCACTGCGCTATTTCTAACAAAATATTTTTCTTTAAATAGTCCTGATTCACATATATTTCTAGTATCTTATCTTTTGTTGTAACCATGTATTCTTTATACGTTTTATCATGATTTATTTGTGACGTTAACGGCAGTATTTTATTGTATACAACTTTCTTTGATTTTTTGAGGTTATAATGTGGTATACCTAGTGTAACTGATTTTTTGCCTGTATATTTTGCCAGATTAATTTTCATTGCTGAAACTATAAAAGAGTACATCAAAAACATATTGCCTTTACAAATAACATTTAATTTTCTTGCCATTTCTCCATCTATATCTATTGAATACTTTGCCTTTTTATATCCGTCTTTATGATAATCCCATTGTACAGTTTCTTCTTCTAGATCACTTAGTTCATTAATCCAGTAATTAGAATTATCCTTCTCCGTTAAATCCTTCTCCATAATATCTCCCTCCTATAAGCCTTATCTAACTAGCTATTAGTAGTTATCTGATTGTATCACGCAAATTTATTTAAAGCAACACATTATCTCAACATGCTGCTTTAAAATTTTACTCAAAATCAAATTCAAACTCTTCTATATCAATTACCTTATCGCTAGTCTCTTCTATTTCTATTTCCCCTATGTTCACATTTTTATCAAGTACAATTGAATTTAATATTTTAATATAATAATCTTTTAATCTTTCTATTGTTTCTTCATCAAATAGCTTAGTGCAATACTTTAAATCCAGTTTTATACTACCACTATCCGTTTCTTGAGCACTCATCTCAAGCTCAAATTGTAAGGTTATTTCTTCATACTCATATGGAGTAAATTTTAGACCTTCAAACTCATTAATATTTGAATTAATATTTTGGAAGGAGAACATTGTATCAAAAATAGGATTTCTTCCTGAATCTCTATTAATATTTAAATCTTCTACTAGCATTTCAAATTGATAATCTTGATTTTCATATGCCTTTAATAGCTCTAAATGTACCTCTTTTAAATAATGTTCAAATTCCTTCACATCTGACAGTTTAGTTCTAATTGCCAATGTGTTTACAAACATACCTACTGTACTATCTATATCTGCATGAACTCTTCCAGCTGAAGGTATTCCTACTATAATATCTTCATCCGATGTGCATTTTGATAATAATACGTTATACGCTGCAAATAAAACTGTATGCATAGTAGTTCCACATTCCAAGGCGACCTTATTTAACCCTTGTATTAAATCTTCTTCAATATAAAATTCTAACTTTCCGCCCTTAAATGATTGAATTTCAGGTCTTTCATAATCCAATGGTAGATTCAATGTTGGAATCTCACCTGAAAATACATCTAACCAATACGCTCTCTGCTTTTTAAATACTTCAGATTTAAACATATTATTTTGCCAAATTGTAAAATCTTTAAACTGAATTTTCACTTGTGGAAGCTCATTGCCAAGATAACAATTCACAAATTCTCTTATTAATATCTCAACTGATACCCCATCAACTACAATATGATGCATATCAATTAATAATATATGTCTATTTTCCTCAAGCTTTATAACGGATGCTCTAAATAGTAGCTCTCCACTTAAGTTAAAGGGTTTTATGAAATTTAAGATAACTTTTTTAACAATTGACTCATCTACTTCCATATATTCAACATTGATTTTCATGTTTTTCTCAACTTTTTGTACAATTTCATTGCCTTTCATATGGAATGAAGTTCTTAATGCTTCATGTCTATTTATTAATGTATTGATTGCTTTCTCCATTTTAGTTTTATTCAGGCTACCTTCTATTAAAATAGCCTTAGTTATATTGTAATTTATATTATTATCAAGTTCATTTATTATATAAAGTCTTTTTTGAGCAGATGATGTTGGGTAATACTCTCGCTCCTCTATTGGAATTATAGGCATATGAGTAACCTTCATCTCTTGTTTAATGTATTTGGACATCTCCTTTATAGTAGTAGCTTCAAATAATTTTCTTAATGACACCCTAACATTAAACTCTTTTTCTATTTTAGAAGTAAGTAATGTTGCCTTTAACGACTGCCCTCCTATTTCAAAGAAATTATCATTTATACTCACATTTTCTAAATCCAATATTTCACTCCACATTTTAACAAGAGCTTTTTCGATATCATCTTTTGCTTGCTCAAACTCTGTTTTTATTCTTCCCACCAAATCTACCTTAGGTAAATTCTTTTTATCTATTTTGCCCACTGGTGTTAATGGAATTTGAGTCATAAATATGAATTTATAAGGCACCATATATTCAGGTAAGTATTTTCTTAAAAACCCTTTAATACCATTTGCATCAATGTACTTCCAGTTGTATTCTTCATGGGAATAATACGGATGTTCCATCCATACACAGGGGTCATAATATTCACCAGTCCCTTTATCCATATCAATTTTTACTGGTTGTAACGTGTCTTTAAAATTGTACTCTCCAGACTCATTAATATCTTGTCCAGACCATTTTCCCCACTCTTCTATAGTTCCAACAACATATTGGGACTGAGTTTCAATTCTTAGATTTTTTCCGCCTATTCGTTCATGAATTCTTAACCAATTATCCTCTGGCATTCCGTCTGGCCTTTTTCTTTCGCACCATTGTTCAAATACTACCTCTGGATGATTTGCTTTTCCTGTAGGTCTAACTGGCACAATAATTCTTGATAAGTTATATCTATGTCCTAATGATTTAAACGCCTTTAGAATTAAAGTACTTAGGCCTTTATTTTGATGCTTTTTGTCCACAACTGCTGCCAACACTAATAGGCAATTAGGTTCTTTGTTATTCTCTCCATCAATAAATCCTTTTTCTAAACCTTCATCCCATCCTTTAGGTAAAGTTTCAGTAGTTCCTTCCCAGCAAATTGGTATAGAATTTCCGACTGCTACTATATCCCCATCTTTATTTCTTAATGCCATTTGATACTTTGGAAACTTATCAAATAATTTGCCCCAATATTTTTTATTAGTTTCATCTCCTATGAAATACTCAGGCCACGCATCTACATGCATATTTTTTATTTCATCTTTAAACTCAGATAGCTGAGAAACTGTGAACATTTTATATACGTCATTGTCTCTAGATATAAAACTATTTAACTCTTGCTCAAGTTCAACATATACAACTATCCTGTCTTCATTCTTTTCATCTTTATTTGTTACTACTGCGCACTTATTAATTAGCTCATGGGAAACTAGTTTATTTTCAATTTCATCTAACTCTATACGATTACCAAGTATTTTAACTTGATTATCTAAGCGTGAAATAAATAAAATATTGCCATCTTCTAAATATTTGCCTACATCACCAGTCTTATATAACCTTGTATCTGATGAAAACGGACTTTGAATAAAACTATTCTGTGTTTTCTCAATATCATTTAAATATGATCTTGTACTACCTATGGATTCAATATAAATTTCTCCTGCAACACCTATAGGTGCTAGTTTTAAGTTTGAATCAAGAATATACACTTTGGTGTTAGCGATAGGTTTTCCAATAGGTACAACTTCCCCTTCAAAGTCATTTGAACAATCAAAACTTATTGCATCAACGGTTATTTCCGTTGGCCCATAGTGATTATATATTTTACAATCAAATTGATTTACAAGTTTATCTCTCAAGTTCCTAGTAAGGATAGCTCCCCCACAGATAATAAATCTTAAAGATTCAAGATTTGGGAATTCATTATTTTGTGCCACATCAATAAATGAATCTAACATGCTTGGAACAAATTGCAACCCTGTTACATTATGTTCATATACAAGTTTTCCAATCTCAATTGGGTTTCTTCGTTGTTCTTCATCTGCAATTACAATTTTTGAACCTACTGCCAATGGCCAGTATATATCTAAAATAGACGCATCAAATGTAAACATTGTAATAAACAACATTGATTCATCATCTTTTAAACAATACTTATTTTGTATCCATTCTATTAGGTTAACTACACCTTTATGCTCAATCTCAATCCCTTTGGGCGTTCCTGTTGTGCCAGAAGTAAATATAATGTATGCTAGATTATTTGACTTTACCTGAACATTAGGATTTAAACCTGAGCATTTGCCAATTTCATCCCAATAAGAATCCACTAATACTACTTGTCCATCAAAGTCTATATTTTCAAGGTCAATGGTAGTACAAGTTAATAAAATCTTCATTTCACTTTCATCTATAATAGCTTTTTTTCTTGCATTTGGATAATCATATGCCATTGGAACGTATGCTGCCCCTGCTTTTAAAATTCCAAGTAAACCTACTATCATTTCTATTGACGGTTCCATAACTATTCCAACTTTATCTTCTACTTTAACACCTAGGTTAATTAAGTGATTAGCTAACTTATTTGCTTTTTCATTTAAGCTTTTATAAGATAAAGATTTATCTTTAAATGTTACTGCAATTTTCTCTGAATTTAATATTGCCTGTTGTTCAAATTTATGGTGAATACAAAAATCTTCGTTAAATACAGTCTGGGTATTATTAAATTGCTCCAACATCATGTTACGTTGTTCTATGGACATCATTTCGTAGTTATTTAATAACTCATTTGGTTTTTCAACAATCTGTTCTAACAATGTAATATATTGATCAACCATTCTCTTAGCAGTAGACTTTTTAAAAATATCTGAATTATAATTTAGATTTAATTCTATATTTCCCTCTATCTCATCAACTGCAAGAGTAATATCAAATCTTGAGCTATTTTCAATGAATTCAATAGTTTTGTAGTCCACTTCCATGCCATTAAATTTCGTGTCTACGATTAAATTATTTTTATCATTTTGTACTCCAAAAAATACATTAAATAATTTAGCACGTGATAAATCTACCTTTATATTCATCTCTTCTATGGCTAAATTACTTGGATACAAATGATTTTCATATGCTTTAAGTGCAGTTTGCTTTGTTTTATTTAATAAATCATTAAAAGAATCTTTATTATCTATAGTACATTTTAAAGGAATTGCACTGGCAAAAAGTCCAATTATTTTTTCAAGATGCACATTATCACGGTTTACTATTGGCGAACCAATAACAAAATTATTTTGTTGGCTCAAACGATACATTTGTAAATTTAACACTGCTAAACACAGCATATATAAGGTTACATCTTCGTCTTTGCAAAATTCATCAACCTTTACTTTCAATTCTGGGCTAATACTTTTTAATATAGTTCCTCCATTAAAGGTTTGAACAGCAGGCCTTAAATAATCTGTTGGCAAATTTAAACCATCTGGCACAGTAGAAAATTTGTCCAGCCAATATTGCTTTTGCTTTTCAAATAAGCCGTTGTTTATTGAATTATTCATCCACCTTGCGTAGTCAAGATAATCTACTTGTAATGATGGTAATTTAGGCTCACGATTTTCTGTAAAAGCATTATACAATTCGTTAAATTCATTCATTAAATTCATTGATGATGTTTCATCCCAAATAATATGATGAGCTGTAAAAAGAAATAAAAATCTTTTTGAACTTAATCCTATTAATTTTATGCTGAATAATGGTCCATTTCTAAAATCAAAAATTTGGTTTGCATGGCAATAAATAAGCTTTTTAATTTCTTCTTTCTCATTAGCTTTATCTATATTTTTACCATCTAAAAATATATCACTAACCTTAAAATCTAATTTTGGATATACCTTTTGAATAGGTTTTCCATCAATATCAGAAAAATATATTCTTAAAACTGGATGACGTTTTATTATGGTCTGCCAAGATTTTTCAAAAGCTTGTATATTCAATTCTCCATTAAACATTAAATCAAATGTTACATTATAAAATGGATTGTCTGGTTCAAGTTCATGGAGAAACCATTCTGGAATCTGTACTGGAGCAAGTTCGTAATATTCCTCTTCTGGCAATTTAATTATTGGGTTTTCATCTACTTCTACTTTTGTGTTTTCTAGTACTACTTCATCAATATATTGTCCCAGTTCTTTGACTGTCTTATTGGCAAATATATATCTTATCAAAATATCTATTTTAAAAGTTTCTTTAATCCTACTTGCTACCTGTAGTGCACTTACAGAGTGTCCACCTACTTCAAAGAAATTACTTTGACTGTTAATATTACTTATGCTTAATACGTCTTTCCAAATTTCAATAACTTTATTTTCTGTCTCTGTAAGTGATTCAGTACATTGAATTTCCTCTTCAATTTTATACTCTTCTCCACCAGAATATTTTTTTAACGTTTTTCTATTGACTTTTCCATTGGGCGTTAATGGTATTTTTTCTATTTTTATAAATTTTGATGGTATCATATAATAAGGAATTTTAGTCTCTAAGTACTTTTTAAACTCATCAATGTGTAAGCTTTCACTATCACTAGTAAAATACCCTATTATTTTATTATCATTGTTTTCCTTTTTAATAACCGCAACTAATTGGTCTATATCTTTGTAGCTATGAGCTACATTTTCTATTTCCTCCAGCTCTATTCTAAATCCTCTTACTTTAACTTGATTATCTATCCTTCCAAAGAATTCAATATTTCCATCATCTAGCCATCTCCCCAAATCTCCTGTTTTATACATCAAGTAATCTGACTCAGTATAAAGTGGCACTTTTATAAATCTTTCATTGGTCTTTTCAGTGTTTTTTAAATATCCAGCTCCTACACCTATTCCAATAACACATATTTCACCTTTAACGCCTATTGGTACTAATTTATTATTTTTATCTACAATGTAAATTTTCATGTTTGTTACAGGTTTTCCTATGGGAACTCGTTCAACACTTTGTCCCAAAGATTTATCAATGATATAATGTGTTATATCATCTGATGCTTCCGTTGGTCCATAAGCATTTACCATCTTAATATCTTTATAAAACTCAAACCACCTGTTGACTATTTTTACGGAGACTTCTTCCCCTGTTGGAACACACCATCTTAGATGTTTTAGATTTCTATCTTCTTCATCTTTTTGGCTTACCATATCTAAAAATGCAGATAATAAACTAGGTACTATCTCCAATATAGTTATTTTTTCTGATTTCAAATGATCAAAAAGTAATATGGGTTCCCTTGATACATCAAAAGAAACAATTGATGTTTTTCCCCCAACTAATACGGCTGTTAGGAATTGCCACACAGATATATCAAAACTAATAGATGCATTTTGAACTATTATATCTTCTTCAGTAATTTTAAGTTCTTCTATTTTTCCATATATGTGATTTACCATTCCGTTATGTCTAACCAATGCACCTTTAGGCATACCTGTTGAACCAGATGTATAAATCATATATGCTAAATCCGTTGGGTCATTTATATTATTAATTCCATCCTCACATTGCTCATCAATATAGTTTTTATCAAAGATTCTATACTCAATATCATGGTTATCATAAGTATATTCATCAACACATACATAACCTTTAAAACTATCATGATTGTTAATACCCTTTAATTTTTCTATATATTTTGATTGGGTTATTACAAGTGATGCTTCACTATTGCTAAGTATATAATTAATTCTTTCATTTGGTAGACTGGTATCTACAGGTACATATGCTCCTCCAGCTTTAAATACTCCCAAAATCCCACTTAATACTTCTATGCTTCTGTCACATACTATTGCAACAAATTTATTGTTTTCTATCCCTTGAGAACGAAGCAATCTAGCTATTTGATTAGCCCTTTTGTTTAACCCCTCATAGGTTAGCTCTTTTCCTTCATATGACACCGCAATTCTATCTTGAGTTTTTTGTACTTGGGACTCAAACAGTTGATGTAAACATTTATCTACCGAAAACTCCATTTGGTTACTATTAAAAACGTATAATAATTTTTGTTTTTCATCTTTATTTATAATATCAATGTCTGAAATTTTTATATCTATATTTTTTATAATAACCTTTAATAGCTTCATATAGTTTTTAGCTATTCTTTCAATGGTATTTTGATTATATAATTCCTCGCTGTACTGAATAAATCCACCCATACCATTTCTATCTTGGTATAACTCAAATTGAATGTCAAAGAGTGAGCTTTCTGTTTCATAATCACATTTTTCAAATACAAGACCTTTAGTATTGGTTTTATTGTCCAAATATTTGTTTTCTACTTCCCAATTATGCAGTTCAAATATTATATTGAAAATTGGATTTTTTTCTTCTCTTGGTATATTTAATTTCTCAACAATAACATTGAATGGAATTTCCTGATTATCATATAAGTTTAATACTTTCTTTTTACACTTGAGTAATACTTCCTTAAAGCTATCTTCTGAAGAAATATTGTTTTTTATTGGCAAGGTGTTGACAAAACATCCTATTATGCTATTTAATTCAGGATGCACTCTCCCAGAGGTAGATGTTCCCACAATTATATCATCACAGCTTGTATATTTATTTATTAGCACATTAAATACAGAGAGTAAAAACATGTAGTTACTCACGTTTAATTTTTTGCTTAATTCTTTTATTTGGTCAAATGCTGTATTATCTATGGATAGTGGAACCATTTTGCTTTTATAGTTGCTTTTTATAGGTCTGCTATAATCAAAAGG
The DNA here is from genome assembly GCF_054408565.1 of Vallitalea sediminicola. Taxonomy (NCBI): domain Bacteria; kingdom Bacillati; phylum Bacillota; class Clostridia; order Lachnospirales; family Vallitaleaceae; genus Vallitalea; species Vallitalea sediminicola. The sequence goes on along the minus strand of NZ_BTPT01000002.1, from coordinate 27,733 downwards.
AAACTCTACTTCTTGAATATCATCTGATAATTCCTTGATCCAATAATTTAATTGGTCATCTAGTTCTCCATCTTTTATTAAACTATTTTGCCAATGGGAATAATCACTATATTGAATACTAAGTTCCTCAGGTTCATATTGCGTAGAACCTACAAAGCTGTGGTAAAAGCCTATAAGTTCATTAGCCAGTATATCCATAGACCAAGCATCTGTAATAATATGATGTGCCTTAAGTACACACAAATGCTCTTTATCTCTTAGCTTATAAAGTTTTACATTAAACAATGGTGCTTTGCTTAAATCAAATAAAATACTCATATCCTTTTTGAGCAAATTATAGATATCCCTTTTATCAAATGATAAATGTGTTAAATCTTCGTAATTCACTTTTAAATCTATTTTTTCAACTACACATTGAACTGGTTTATAATCTACCAATTTAAAAAAAGTACGTAAAGATTCATGCCTATCCATTATCCTTTGTAATGCTTTTTCGTAGGACTGTACGTCTAAATTTCCCTTTATAATAAAGGGAAGTAGCTGATTATTTGGCTTTTCAGAAACAACATCATCTAATAATTGTTCATTTATCCAAAATCTAAATTGTGCCTGAGACATTTCATATGTTCTATATACACTATTCATTTTTTCATCCTCTTTCGTCCAAATTTCATTACTTTGGTGTTAAATAATTCTGTTCTTAGTTTATAGGCTTAGCTTTTGGAATACTTCTAAGTTTTTCTTTCTTTTCGCCCTTTGTTAAAGTATCTAAAATGTAGTTACTCAATTCAATAACCGTACTGTATTCAAACAATATGGAGACATCTACTTTAATTCCATATATGCTACTCAGCTCAAGAACAATTTCTATCCCCGCAATGGAATCTCCACCATAATCATAAAAACTTTCTGTTTCATCAATTTCATCTAGATCAAGTTCACTTTTCCAGATTTCTATTACTTCATTTTTAATATCATCTAGACTGATATTTTTAACATCTGATTTAAGTTCCTTTTCCATCTCATTAGGTTTTATAGATTCATCAATTTTATAAAAACAAGTATCTTTTATGTTTTTAATATCATTATCATCAAACTCTGTAACAATAACGTTGTTTGAATTAGATGATAATATAACATCAAATGAACTTAATCCTTCTTCAACACTAAATCCAATTTCTGATTTTGTTATATTTTTTAATACATCTATATTTTCAAGCATATCTGATTGATCTTGTATGCTTGTACTCCTATTCATACCTGTATTTCTCCATCCACCCCAATTTATAGATATAAATTTCTTTCCATATTGTCTATTCATTATTGAGAATGAATCAACAAATGCATTTGCACATGAGTATGATGTTATATCCTTTGATAAATAAGCATCAGTTGATGAAAATGAAACAAAGAAATCCAAAAATTTATTTCTAAATAATCTTTCTAGCACAATTAATCCATAAACTTTTGATTTAAACACCATATCAAAGTCATTCCATGTTGAATTTATAAATGTTTTTCTATCTCCTAATACTCCTGCTCCATGAATTACTCCATGTATTTGTCCAAACTTCTCTTCAATATGCGAAATAGCGCTTTTCATTTCTTCATAGTTGCATACATCCGCTCTAAATATTTCAACATGATTTCCTCTATCTCTTATCTCCTTAACACTTTCAATAATATTTTTCTTTTTGAAGTCCATATTATCTTTTTGGTTTTCATGTTTAATATCCAAATCTATTTGTGACCTGGATATTAAAAATAGCTTTACATTTTTTCTTTTTGATATATGCTTTGATATTTCTAATCCTACTCCACCTGTACCCCCTGTAACTATATACACACCATTATCTTTTATTTGATCTGCTAGCTTTATATTGGTGAAATCCTTTTTACACAAATATGGCAAAAACCTTTCTCCATCTCTATAACATACTTGGAGTTCTTCATTGTCATTGCATATTTCTTTTAACAAAATACTTTGTGAATCATTTGTATTGCTCACCATATATTCATCCATGTCAATTACATGTGATTTAATGCTACTAAGTTCTTGATTTATAGTTCTACTTATTGAAAATGCCATATTTAAATAAGGTGAGATTATAGCATCATCATCAAATACCTTACAAGCTTTCTGGGTTATGAGATAGTTCTTAATGCTACTTGAATTATAAAATTCATTTAAATATTTAAAACTATATATAGATGATAAAATTAATTGTTTTATCCTCACTTCTATTTCATTATGTGGTGATAAGTACCTCTCGTTAAATATGTTGTAATCATCACTTAATAAAACAAACATATAATCCACTACTTTGAAGTCTTGAGATATGCTTTCATATACCGTCTTGTAATTTTGTTCTTCCATACAGTTTATCCTATAGCGATTAATAGCTTCTTTTATGAATTGGCTACTTAAGGTTATTGTAATTAGATCTTTACAATTATTTTTCAAGGTATCAATTAGCTCATTATAAACCGTTTCTTTGCCTTTAATAACTAATACTGTTTTATCTTTTAGCCCTTCAATACTTGAATTAATTAAAGTATTTTCAGCCTTTTTCCATTCTATTTCATGGAGGATATTTTTGTTATTTAATAATTCAATACTTTTCCCAAAATGAATGCTTGAGTTTTTCAAGCTGAGCTCTTTATCTTTTTTAACCCAATATGATTCTTTTTTAAATGGTTCGCTAGGCACTGGTACGACTCTACCGGCTAATATTTTATCTAAATTCAAATCTATTCCACACTCATAAAGCTGTGCAACTAATTTAATAATATCTCTTTTAAAGTTATGTTGATTAACATTAATTAGCTGTTCTCCACTCGTATCACTGATTCCAGAGCTGTCTTCTTGCTCCCCTATAACAACCTTTATCTTATAGGTATTTTTATTGTTGTTATTTAATTTATTAACTGCGTCATACTCACTTAAGCATTGCTTTAACTCTTCTACTGAAATATCATACTGGTTAATAATTCTAAATGATGCTTGTGCTAATCTATCATTGGAATAATTATTTTCTTTAAATCCTAGATTTGAAAATAACTTTATAACATATAAGTAGCTTTTTAGAACAGCATAATCATGATCATTATCTATGGATTCTAAGTAATTTTTATATTTACTATCTAATTGAGTTTCACCATATATTAACTGTTTTAAATTATCTATCTGTTCATTATCAAATATACAGTTAACAATAATTTCTATACTATCAATACTTATTTGCTCATTGTTCTTTGTTGTTTTATTTTGTAAATATGAGTTTATATCCTCTAAAAGTTTAGCTTTACTTGAGGCAATAAATGCTTTTCGTGTGCTATAAGATTTACGGGTAATCCCTAGTGTATAGCTTAGATCTTTTAAAGATATACCTTCGTCTTTTTGCAAATAATCATAAACCGTTCTTAATTGATTTGATAACACTTCTTCATTGTTACCTGAAACAACTATTAATTCATTACTTTCACCGTTGTTACGGTTTTTACCCATGTTGTTGTTATATTCTTCTAATACTACATGACAGTTTGTACCACTAAGCCCAAATGAGCTAACACCTGCTCTACGTGCTACATCTTTTGATTCTTTCCAATCAATTAATTTATTCTCTACATATACTGGAGAGCTTTCAAAGTTTATATATGGATTAGGGTTTGCATAGTTTAATAATGGTACTATTGTTTTTTTGTCCAAACACATTGCTGTTTTAACTACCCCTGCTAGTCCTGCTGCACTATCTAAATGCCCAATATTAGTTTTTAAACTTCCTATTGGTATTGATTGGTTCTCCACATTACTTCCCTTAAAAGCTTTTTCAATACCACTTACTTCAATAGGGTCTCCTAGCTTTGTACCTGTTCCATGTGCCTCTATATAGGATATGGTTTCCGGATTAATTTTACCGTCATTCCACGCCTTTCTTATGCATTCTGCTTGAGCATCAGAGTTTGGCGCCGTTATTCCATTTGACCTATCACCATCATGATTAATTGCACTCCCTTTAATAACAGAGTAGATATAATCATTATTTTTAATTGCCTCATTTAAAGGTTTTAAAATTACTGCAACACAGCCTTCTCCTCCAATTGTCCCATCTGTTTTATCAGAAAAAGTGTTACAATGTTGTGAAGGAGAAACTATCCCTGAGCTTAACGCATACTCTCGTTCAATAGGGTCTATTTGTATATATACTCCACCTACTATAGCCGTACTACATTCTTTGTTTCTTAAAGATGTAATTGCATAATGAAGAGCTACCAATGATGATGAACATGCTGTATCTATCGTAATTGTAGGACCTTGGAATCCCATATGATAAGCCACTCTACCTGCTATGTTAGCTGGTAAATTTGTTGACAAAAGCTCATCTACAGATGTGTTTTTAACATAATGCATATATGTAGGCATTACAGCACCCATAAATACCCCAACATTTTTAGATGGGTTTTTATCCCCAAAGTAGCCACTGTTTTCAAAAGCCAAATGAGATACTTCTAACATCTGCCTATGATGTGGATCCATACTAACTGCTGTCTTAGGAGATATTTTGAAGAACAACGGGTCAAACTTATCAACATTGTCCATGTATCCCCATTTTAAATATTTCTTATCTGTATATCCCTTTAAATCAAATGCTTTTCTTTCTTCAGATATATCAGATATGCCATCTACCCCTTTAGATAATAATTCCCAGAATTCAAATATATTTTTTGATTTAGGAAATCTACCAGCCATACCTACAATGGCTATATCACTGTCACTGTCCACATCATCACTAGCTTCCTCAAATTTCACATGAGTCTCTGGTTCCACTTCCCCTTTTTTTCCTCTATAATATTTTGCTAGTTCCCCTACCGTAGTATATGAAAATAAATCGCTAATATCTATTTCTATATCTTTAAACTCTTTTTTTAACCTCATGTACATATTGACAAGGGTAATTGAGTCTCCACCAATATCATAAAAATTATCATCTTGAGTAAAGTTTTCGTGCCCTAAAATTTCTACCCATATATTTTTTATGGTTGATACTATTTCATTATTGTCAGTGACCACATTTGGGCTTACTGTATTATTTGTAGGATTTGAATCTTTCATTTTTCTCAGCTTATTTCTATCTATTTTGCCATTAGGATTTTTAGGTAAGCTTTCAATTGAAACAAACCTACTAGGTATCATATAATAAGGTAGTTTTTCTTTTAACTCTTTCCTTATTTTATTTACATCAAGACTTTCAGTTGTCTCAACATATAAAATTATCTGTTGAAAATTATTAACTTTCTTGTCTATAACAACTATATTTTTATTTTTGAAAATACCTTGTAAACGCTTTTCAATTTCTTCTAGTTCTATTCTATATCCGTGGTATTTTATTTGATTATCTATTCTTCCTAAGAAATCAATATTGCCATCATCCATCCAATATGCCTTGTCTCCAGTTTTATATATTACACCGTAATCTTCTTCACTAGAAAAATGATTTTCAATAAATTTTTCCTTTGTTTTCTCATCATCATTAAAGTAGCCTTTAGCTATACATACACCACTTATACATAATTCTCCTGGAACACCTATTGGACATATTTCTCCATGCTTATTTGTTATATATACCTTAGTATTTACCCTTGGTTTCCCTATTAAGAATTTATCAATTTTTTCATTTTCGCTAAAGAAGTAAGTTGTAGCAACCACAGATGCCTCAGCCGGTCCATATGCATTTACTATTTCCCCATCAGTATTAAGGTATTTTTTACATTTCTGTGCTACTTCAATAGGCACATATTCACTACCAAGTGATATGCATCTTAACTCTGGCAATAATTTCTGTCCTGTATATATTTTTTCCTGCTCAATATAATCAAATAGTACATTCATTATGGTAGGAATTTCATCTATTACATTAATCTTTTTTTCTTCTAAGTATTTTAAGTACAGTTTAGGATTTTTCCTCTCATCAGGATCTATCAGATTTAAAGTTCCACCTGATATTAACGGAGGGAATATTTGCAATAACGCACTATCAAATGCAAATGGCAGTGATAATGAGCCTTGTGTTCCTTCAGTATATTTATAGGCCTCTTTAACCCAGGACACAAAATCAGTAAATGATTCATTTTTTACCATTATGCTTTTTGGCTTACCCGTTGTTCCAGAAGTCACGATTAAGTACGCTAAATCTTTTTCTTTTGAGTAATTGGTTTGTTTCATCCCATCATTAACTTCTTCAATAAATACACATTCATCTATGCTTAAATCTAAATCTTCACAATACTTTTTTGTAGTTACTATAAAATTTAATTTAGTTTGCTTTTTAATTTCACTAATTCTTTCTTTAGGATACTTTATATCAATTGGTAGGAAAGCTGCTCCTGATTTCATTACCCCTATCATAGATAAAACTGCTTCTATTGATGTATCCATTATGATTGAAACTATGTCATTATGTTTTACACCCTTTTCAATCAATCTGTTTGCTAATACTGACGAACGTTTATCTAAATCTTCATACGTAATCTCTTTTTCTTCAAATGTTATGGCAATTGACTCTGGAGTTTTTTTAGCTTGCTTAGAAAACATCATGCCAACAGTAACTTCTCTTTGGAATTCTGTTTCAGTATCATTAAAATCATTAAGTAGTTTTACTTGTTCATTCTTAGATAGAATATTAATATCCTTAATTAATATATTTTCATTATTTACAGCAGCATGAATAATATTTTTCATATGATTTGCTAATCTTTCAATTACTTTATTACTATACTTAGTAGCATCATATTCCAGTTCAAATTCAATTTTTTCATTATTAAACACTCCTAAAATAATAGAAAAATTATTTTGCTCCACTACTTCAACAGATTTAATATCCATTGACCCTTTTAAACTAGGTATAGGGTAATTTTCAATAACAACTAGCGTGGAAAACAATTCATCCATATTACTTAAATTTGAGTGTTTTTTTATAAGATGTAGTGGTGTAAGGTTATGCTGGGTTACATCAACTTGATCTTTATTTACACTTGTTAAAAGATCAATAAATTTATTGTCTCTATTAATTTTATTTCTACATGGAATAGTATTTGAAAAGAATCCTATGGCCTCTAGAATCCCAGGTACATCAATATTTCTCCCTGATACTACAGTCCCAAATAATACATCATCCTGTGATGTATACTTATGTATCAATATGGACCACATGGAATATATAAATGATGAAAATAGTATTCCTTTCTCTGTTAATAACTTACTTAAACATTCATTATCTCCTTGAGACAAATTAAATGAAAATTTATGTTTTCCTTCTTTTACTCTACCATAAATTTTATCTGATTTTATTTCTAAACCAGTATTACCTTCAAAGCCTTCTAAATAATTTGCCCAATATTTATAACTGTCACCAGATTTTTTATCATTGATTTTTTTCACATATTTCGAATATTTAAACTTTACAGCTTGGTTTCCATTATCGTAATAACCAAATAAACTCTTAACAAGATTCCCTAAACTCCATCCGTCCATTATTATGTGATGGTATTGTACAACTAAGGTATATTGTTCTTGTGTTTTTTGTATCAATAGAAATTTAATTAAAGAATCTTCATCTAGTTTAATTCCTTTATTAAACAAATCAGTACAAATTGAATCTACATATTGAGAGTAACTATGGTTATTTACCCATGAGTAATTGTACATAGTAAATGGTAGCTTTTCTTGATTCAAAATCATACACAATGGATTCTTTAGGTTTTCCCATCTAAAAGTACTCCTTAATATTTCATTATTATTAACAAGCGTTTTAAGGGCATCACAAAATTTTTCTATATTTAAATTGCCTTCAAACTCAATCTTAGTTTGGATTGTATACATATCATTCTGGTTACTTCTTAAACAGTGATATAAAATTCCCAACTGAGAACTTGTCATAGATATAATGTTATTTATTTTATCTCGGTCTATTTTTCTATGCATAATATCTCCTTTCCCTCTATACCTTAGCTATTTCTAATTTAGCGCATATCCTTATCCTTTAATTTTTTTGTATATTCACCAAGCATTCACTATATATTTTAAAATCCAAACTACTAACAATATGCTTCTATTAAGGATATCACTCTATCTAATATATCTTTATTATCTATTTTTTGTACTTCCTCCATCCACTTCTTATCACATCCGCTTTTACATTTTAGACCTTCTATTACCTTAATATCATTTGTCTCGTTAAACTCTTTAATCTTTAATATCATTTCTTCATCACAATCTGGGCAGTTAGATGTATATTGTTTTGGAATAGGAAAGAATTGAAATCCTCCTATTCTCATTAGTAACCCTAGATGATAGGTTTTTTTAATTATTTCAAATACTGTCCAAATCCAAGGAGCTCTATAGTGACCTAATTTTGATAAATAATCAATAAATGTTTCTTCCTGTATACTAACTGGTTCCAAGGAAATATTATCTACACCTATTTTATGTGCAAACTCAATTGTTGCTATGGCATCATCTATGGCTTCTCTTTCAGTAAGAAAGGGAGCTTTTATCAACACATACATTAACAACTTTATTTTTCTATGTTTAAATTTAGCGCTTACTTTCTCATATTCTTCAAGTTCAGTGCCTTTATTCAAAATTACATTACGAACTATATCATTTGATGATTCTAGTCCTATGCCTACTTCTACTACAATGTTTGGTAAAAGTCTTTCTATTTCATCCAGCACTTCATCTGTAACATGTATAGGTCTAGACTCTATAATTAATGTTTTAATATCCGTAACTTCACTTATTCTTTTAAACATATATTGCCTTAACTCTTTACTTATCTCATTTTCATTAAGAAATGATCCTCCATTATATAAACAAAGCATAGGATGCCTTGAAAAATCAAAGCTTTCCATACTGTCATCAAACTGCTTTTTTATTTTTTCTTCTGAAATTTTTGTTCCTCTTGATGACCCTGATAAGTGTCCACACATTGTACATCCACCATTTTGTTCTCTTGCCCATTCACATCCATTGCCTCTAAGAGTGATTATGGCTCTTTTAATAGCTTCTCCTTCAATAGACCCTTCTCTTGCTACACAATCTCCTGCTTTACTAAAATCTATATCACCTATTCTAACTTCTATACCGTCTCTTATATTTTTATTTGTAATATAAATAAGTTGTTTTGCATACTCTACTTTTTCTTCTGTATTTTTTGGAATATCTAATAATTTCATAAACTTGACCCTCCTTTAAGTACATTTCCCACCCAAAATTAGTTGAAAAATTTTAAGTTACTATTGCCAACTTTTGTTTCAACAAAACATTTTCAATTTTACTAAGACTTTTAATAATATTTTCAATATTGTCATGTAAAAGTGTTATCCTAAACCACACTTCATTTTCACTATCTGGCATTCCAAATACATTACCAGGTAGAATCCCACATTTAACTTCATTGAATGTAAAGTCAAAAAACTCATAATCAGTTCCAGTGAAATATTCTGCATTAACTTTTATCAAAAAAACATTTCCTATATTTTGATTAATATAATCTGAAAATACTTTTGAATCTTTAACATACTCAATTACCCCTTTTATTGCTTCTTCTTGAATGTCATAGGATTTATTGATTCTTTCTTTATATTTTTCAAACAAATTTAACCTTGTAATATTTTCAAATAACTTAGCCTGGTCAACAGTTTGACTCCATCCAAAAACTCCATAGCTAAAATAGTGCATATCTTCTAATGTAGGCACCGTATTAGTTAAACATTTAAGTTTAAAATACATATTTAATGAAAACTTTGAAAGAGTATAGGTATTTAAACTGTTTTCCGTTGATGATATATAATACTTATATATGTCCAATAATCTAGGATCTCCAAACCAATATCCTGTTCTATATCCTGAATAAAAAGGTGTATCTTTCGAACTTCCATAAACCTTTATAATATAATCTAATGAATCCACTAAATTAAAAATTTCAGTAAATTTTCTATCCCTAGGATAGAGCATATCTTGATAAATATTATCTACAACTAAAAATACTTTATTTTTTTGACAATACTTTGCTATTTTCTTTAGCTCATCAACACTTTCACCTTCATAAGTAAATTGTGCAGGATTATTGGGATATGTTATTATAACTGCCGCTGTTTTTTCCGAAATTGCATTAACTATTTCTTTATACGTAGGTAAAAAATTGTTTTCCCGCTGAGTGTACACATATTTTGGTTTAACATTCTTACTTAGATTGGATAACTGAGCAGTATACACTGTATAATTGGGAAGTATTAATGCAACCTCATCATCTTTACATGTTTTGCTTTCATTATTGTTTCTAAATTTAATAATGGAATTAACCACCCCATTCATTACATTGGTGCAACCATTACCACAGCCTATTCCCGCTTTATCAACAAGTTCTCTTACTTCTTTACTTTGTACATTTCCACTTGTAGTAAGTCTTGCATACTCCAAATCTCTTATTAAAATATTTAATTCTGTAAAGCCATCTGGGGATGTGTATCCAGGTTCTATTTTATGAAACTGCTCCATTTCTTCACTCTTTATTATTTCAGGAAACATTGAAATATTATAATTCATGTTATCAAGAACATCTACACAGTTTCTTTTATCAAATATCATACTCCAATACTGAATTAATCTTTGATACATTTCCAGTTTATCTAAATCTTGTTTGTAATAATAATTGTTTTTCATTTCCTATCTCCTCTTTAGTTTCCAATATTATATTTACCTGTTTTCATGTTACTAAGCTCTTCCCCATATATTATATTTGTTTATCCTTTATCTCTCCTCATTTTCAACTAACATCCATGCCCATATTTAGCTTAATAAACTTGTCTGCTAAATCAAAATACTGATCATCGTGAGTTATTGCTATAACGCACTTTCCTCTTTGTTTAAGCTCAGGAAGAAGATTGTTATAGAAAAATGCTCTAAACTCTGGATCTTGATCTGCTGCCCATTCGTCAAACAAATATATTGATTTATCTTCTAAATATTATACAAGCAATGCTAGTCTCTTTTTTTGACCTGTTGATAATTTAGTTATGCTAAATTTACCATTTTCTACTTTAACCTTTTTATCAAGTTGCAATATTTCCAAATGCTTTTGTATTCTTTCCTTATTTTTTTCCCACTCTATGCCATAAAGTTTGTTAAACAAATAGAAATCTGAAAAAATAGTAGTATACTTCTCACTTAAATTTTTAGATTCCATTAGCTCTCCATTTAAACATATGTATCCTTTTGTAGGCTTATATAATCCAGTTAATAACTTGGCTAAAGTTGACTTACCGCTACCATTACCACCTGTTATAAATGTTATATCTCCCGATTTGAACTCATGGGTTATCGGTCCCAACTTAAATCCTTTTCCATCCTCTTTTTCATATTCATACTCTATATCATTTAACTTTAGCTTAAAGTTATTTTCCGTATTAATATTTCCAATATTCTCATTACTATTTTCTAATACATAAAGCTCATCAATTAGACCATTAATTCTTTTTAGACTAATCCTAACTTCTATAGCATTAGGTATTGTATCCAATATTGAATGAACTGGTCCTGTCATATAAAGAAGTATGAAAACATAGCTCGCCACACTTGTACTTTCCAAGTTCTTTAAAATCAATGGAAAGATGAGGGCTATGGCACCTATGGCAAGAGTAAATAATAATTAACCTATTACAAACATATTGGCGAAAGCCAAAGATGCTTTTCCTCTTTTGATTCTATATTTGTCACAGCTTTGTTCCATATCATCTTGAAATTCTTGTTTCTTATTCCCATTAAGGCTTAACTCTCTAAAGCCTCCTATCAAATCATTAATAAATTTAAAAAATATGCTTTGGAAATCTCTGGCTTGTTCTCCAATCATATTGGCATACCTACCAACTAAATAGTGAATACTTGAAATTGCCAATATTATTAGTACTGCTAACACTAATGCATATATATTTATAAAGCCTAGATACATAAAACAACATACGAGAGTAACTCCACTTGTAATCCCACTGATTAAAATATTTACAAATCTACTCATGGTTTCAGTGTCATTGTTTAGCGTGGATTGAATTCTTCCTTTTTCAACTTTTTCAAACTTATTATAAGGTGCCTTTAATATATTTTTTACTATTTCCATTCTTTTTGAAAAAACTATATTATTGGTTATTTCTATTAACTTTCCTCTCATAATCTTTTGTCCATAAACATACAAGATTATCCCTAAAACAAAGTATATTAAAAGTCTGACTTTTGTATTGTTATCACTATTTACAGACATGTTTATCGTAAAAATTATCAACGCATTTCCAAATCCACTTGCAACACCTAATAATGATAGTACTAGTATTGGTTTCTCATCTTTTTTTTTAATAGACTTGTTAGTATTACATAAATATATGCTATACAAATACTTATACAGATTAAGTAAACAGCAATTTTTATACTACTCGGAAGCCATACAAATACAAAGTTCCACGATATTCCATTTCCCAGAATGTAAGGAACTAAATATATACAGTACATTACCCCCATAATAATTATTAAGCAAATAAATCCATCTAGTGATTTTCTTACAGATATACCTGTAAATTTTCTGTGCTTTGTTATTATTTCTTTTATTAATTTGCCTATGAAATACAATGTAACTACTATAATCAAACCTACAAACCCTATAATAAATATGGATATACTATCAGCTTTTTTATTTAAATCTTTTATATTTGCTTTATTATACTCTTTACCATTTAATATTGAACTAATTCCTCTACATATAAATCCTACATAGTCTGAATTAATGTTACTAAGTGCTGCAATTCCCTCTTTTTTTTCTGGCTTAAATGTTATGTATGAAGAGTAGTTTGGATTCGAGCCAGTATGAGAAATTCTGCCACCTAATTCTTGATATACATCCCATCCTGCGGCATATGATGCACCGTAGTACGTTGGTGGAATTGTCCTATTAGGTATATGTGATTGCTCCACTAAGGTATTATCAAACACGGTTTCTGTTGATGTCCCCATTTGAATTTTTAGCCATCTAGCCATATCTTCCCCACTGGAAATAATATAGCCTGCCGGCTTATTTCCTCTATAAACCGGTGCGTCATATTCTCTTGGTTTTAGAAATCTCAACTTGTAACCAGTTGACATATGATTAATATTATCTTGGTTTTTAAATAAATAAGTATTATTTAACCCAGATGGTTTTATTATGTTTTCCTCCATATATTTCTCATAACTTACACCTGAGACTTTTTCTATTATTAAACCTAATACATCATAATTTATTGTTGCATATTGAAACTTTTCACCTGGTTTACTATCAAGCTCTATATCAACAAGAGTCTTGACTGTCTGCTCTAATGTATTATCTTTATCCCCAACTGGAATCTTATCTATAGTTTTAAAAGGTATTCCACTTGAATGATGTAATAACTGCTCTAAAGTTATATTTACACTTTGCCCGCTGTAATTTGTCTTAAACCAATTTATATACCTGGACACATTATCATCAAGGTTAATTAATCCATCTTGTTCCAATTTCAAAATTGCCAACCCTGTAAAAGCTTTGCTTGTAGATCCTAACTCAAACAATGTTTTTTCTGTAACAGGAGTTTTTGATTCAATATTTGAGTATCCAAAACCTTTTTGATAAATGGTCTTGTCTCCCCTTACTATAGTTATGGATAGACCTGGGATTTCGCCCTTATCCATATTCTCTTTTATAAATTTCTCTATGGTAGCCTTCTCATCTCGTGTCAGTGAATCTACTTGTCCATTATTGGTTTGTGCCAATGCCACTTGTGGTGATAATAATACACAGATAAAAACACCAAATACCATTAGTAATTTAATTATCTTTTTCATAATATTGCTCCTTGCATAATTATCGTATAACTCAAATTCTTTTAACTGAATAATGCATCTAGATCATCTTGGGAAATATTAACTGTTTCAAAATCTGATGGGGTAAATTCTTTTTCATCTTTATCCCTACAATTCTCTTCAATTAATCTTAGTGTACCTATATAATCATCTATTAATGTTTGAATTGTTTCTTCGCTGAATCTATTCTTGCTAAAAGTAATATTTATTTTTAATTTCTTATTTACTATCCTAGATACCACATCGATTAATGCTGTTAATGCATTTTCTTCATCATTATTTAATCCAAATTCAATATTAGATAGTTTAAACTTTTCTTTATCCACAATATTATCTAAATCACCTAGGTAGTTGAACCTTATAGGTTTATTTTTCATGTCCTCTAGTTCATTTTTTAAGAATCTAATAGCTCCATAATTAAATCCTTGGCTTGGTATATTCCTCAACTGCTCTTTTAGAGATTTTAAGTTACTTTTAATATCTTTAAATTCAACATTAAAATATGCTGGATACATACTTGTAAACCATCCTACAGTTCTAGATATATCAATTAAATTACTTATATTTTCTCTGCCATGCCTTTCAAGCTCAATTACTATATCATTATTCCCAGTAGCATTATTAATAGCAAAAATTAGTCCAATAATTAGTACTTCATTTAAATCCATGCCATAAACTTGATTTACTCCTTTAGATAAAGATTTTAATGTATCTTCATCCAAAATATCCGTTAATTCTTGTGATGTGTTAACTAAGTCTTCCCCCTTGTTAAAATCCAATGGATAGCTAAACTCACTATTCAAAATATTTTCCCAATAAGGTCTTTCATCTTGAAAATCTTTTTTAATATAACTTGTTAACTCCTTTGCCCACTCCTTAAATGAATGAGTTTTCATTGGTAATTGTACTTTGTTGCCCTCTTCCAACTGATTTAATATAGTAATAAAATCATCTAATATAACTCTCCAAGAAACTCCGTCAACAACTAAATGATGAGCTTGAAATAGTAAAATCTGCTTTTCGTCACCTATTTGGAACATGGTGACATTAAACAAAAGATTATTTTCTATATTAAAACTAACATTGTATTCCTTAATTAAGCCCTTCACATCATTACACTGTTTATCATAGTGAGCATCTTTTAAATCAACAAATCTAAACACTCTGTTTGAACCTAAATGTGTGTCATTATAGTATAATTTTTTAGCCTCTTTATCATAGTTAATTCTTAATCCATCGTGATGGTCAATCAACTTATCTATAGCTAAACTAATTTTATCCCTGTCTAAGATTGTATTATATTCTAATAATACATATTGATTATACAAGTGTTCATTTTTAAACCCATTGCTAAAAAACCATTGTTCAATAGGAGTATTTTCTATTACTCCATATATTTTGTCTTGGCTTATGTTAAAGGTTTCCTGATTTTCCTCTATCATATAGGCTATCTCTTGAATAGAATCGTAGCTTAATATATCTTTTACTTTTAATATTAATCCTATATTTTTAAGCTTCGATGATATTTGAATAGCTTTTATTGAATCTCCTCCAAGCTGATAGTAGTTGTCATTCATACTTATGCCTTGTATCCCCAATATTTGCTCCATCGCTTTAACTAATTCCTTTTCATGCAAGCTATTATATTTAACAAATTCTTTATTCTCTACCACTACATCAGGAAGTAGTGAATAATTTACCTTGCCATTTATAGTCAATGGTAAGCTACCCATAAAAACAAAATTAGTAGGTATCATATATTTAGGTAAAAATTTTAAAAGCCGCTTCTTTAATTTTTGTTCATCAACTTCTCCCTTTTTTACAACATACCCATTTAATATTTTATTTCCTAAAGTATCTTCTTTTACTAAAACAACAGCATCTTTAACAAATTTATTTTCTATTAGATATCTCTCTATTTCACCTAATTCAATTCTATGACCTCTTATCTTAACTTGATTATCAATTCTACTTACATATTCAATTTGTCCATCTGCTAAATACCTTGCTGTATCTCCAGTTTTGTACATTCTCTGACCTTTAACAAATGGATTTTTAATAAATTTTTCTTGCGTTAAATCGTTTCTGTTTAAATATCCTCTTGCTACGCCATCCCCTGATATGTATATCTCACCTTCAAGTCCTGTTAATACTGCATTTAGGTCTTTATCCAATATATAAATCTGTACATTATCCGCTGGATGCCCTATTGGTACTGAAGTACCTTTATCCTTTGTCTCATCATATTTATGTATCATGCATCCTACTACTGCTTCTGTTGGACCATATTCATTATATATGTCTACATTTTTACCAAAGCTATTGTAAATCTCTTTTGCCAAATTTACCTTTAAGTCTTCTCCTCCAACTATGAATGCTCTTATGTTACTTTTTGTATTATCCATATCTTTTAATAACGTTAAATGTGCTGGAGTAAGCTTTACCACTGTTGCTCTATTTTCTCTTAAAATTTTATATAGAATAAATTCAGTTTCATCATTATCATAAATAATAATTTTATTACCGGAAACTAATGGAGCAAATATAGATGTTACTGTCAAATCAAAGGATATTGAAGAATATAAAGCCATTGCTTCACAATCACTTTTTAAATACATCTTATTAGCCCACCATATATAGTTTGTAAGTCCTTGGTTTTCAATCATTACGCCCTTTGGTCTTCCTGTTGATCCAGATGTATATATAATATATACCACATCATTTAAACTATTGCATTTTGGCAAATTTTCTTTATTATATTGTTCTAAATCTTTATTATGTATATTTATTATGTTACCATAAAGTTTAATTTCTTTTGTTTTTTCAAAATTGATTAGTAGTATACTACTTCTAGAATCCTCAAGCATATAATTTATTCTATCTACAGGATTGCTAGGATCAATGGGTAAATACGCTGCTCCCACTTTCATACTTGCTAGAATACTCACCATAAGCTCCACCGAGTGTGTTTCCATAATTGCTACCACTGATTTATTGTTTATACCTTTTTGTTTTAAATAGTTAGCTAGCTGATTAGATTTATTATTTAATTCTTTATATGTCACAGTCTTTTGTTCAAACTCTAATGCAATATTATTTGGTGATTTAATAGCTTGTTCCTCAAATAACTCACATACTGTTTTTTCAGGGTAATGACTTATGGTATCATTCAAGTCGTATACTTTGTAATTACTTTCTTTCTGGCTCAAAGCATTCAAATCACTAACTATAGTATTTTCATCTGTTATTACTTGTTTAGATATATTAATTAGTGCTTCATACATTATCTTAATTTCACTATCTGAGTATTCTAACGTCTTATAGTCTAAATTTATCGTTATTTTGTCCTCATCCCACTCTTTAACTGTTAATTGTAATGAGCAACTTTGATTTCCACTATAATATTCCTTAACTTCTACATTTATTTCCTCAATATGATCATCATATTTTGAGTTGTAGTAATTTACACACATTTTGTATAAACTGTCATACCCTTTGTCACCCAATTTTAAATCCTTAATCAAAAGATCATATGGGTACTGTTGATTAAAAAAACATTCTTTTAAATGTCTATTAACCAACTTTATTAAATCAACTGTTTTTAATCCCGTGTCTAATTTTATCCTTAAAGGTACTGTACTAGTAAACATACCTATCATATTTTTTTGTTCTCTATTAATTCTGTTAAACACTGGTGTTCCTATTATTATATCGTTTTTATATGTAATTTTATTTATGTATATAAGTAGCATAGTTATAAAAAAAGTGTTCAATGAGCAACCTTTTAAACCTGAAAACTGTTTTATTTTAGTAGATAGCTCTTTGTCAATATTAAAGCACTGTCTTTTGCCTTCTAAGCTATTATATGTTTTATATAAAAACTCCTCTGGTAAATCTAATAGCTTATCTTTCCAGAAATTTTTATTTCTTACAAATCTCTTTGAGTTTAAATATCCTTTCTCATACTCTATAAAGTCCAAATATGAGCTGTCAGATGTACAAACTTCTTCTTTGTTCATCAACCTTATATATATATCACAAATTTGTTTTTGTATAAGAGATATGGACCAGCCATCAGATATAATATGATAGATGTTTAGTAAAATACCATACTTTTCTTCTCTTATTTTATATATTGCAAAGTAATATAATTTATTATCACTCCAATCAAATTTCTTATCAAATATCTGATTTGACCATATTTTATGCTGTTTTTCTGGATCTTCATATTTACTAAAATCTAAAAAATCTATCTTTTCATTTTGAAAATCTTTAACATATTGAAATGGTTCCCCTTCTTTTTCAAAAATCCTTAGTCTTAAACCTTCATTATTTTTTATTATAAGATTTAACGTTTTTCCCATTACTTTAACATCTATGTAGCCATGTATATTTAAACATCCACCAATATTATGTAACGGTGAGTTTGTGTTTATTTTATCTATGTACCATATTCTTTTTTGTGGATGCGTTAAATTATAAAAAACCCTCTCCTTGTTTTCCATCTTTATTCCCCTTCGTATGCCAATGTATTGTTTATAGTAGGAAGAAACAATTGTAGTAACTCTTCATTGTCTGCTAATTCTTTTGGAGTACCGCTCAAATTAACTAATTCTTCAATGAATTCATCATCTGTCAACAAATATATCTGCTTTTTCTTTCTTGGTATGCTAGGTGACTTACACCCTGAAAAAAATATATGTTTAGGTCTTTTAATATTTTCATTGGATATTTTATAATATAATTCATAGGCTAAAATACTCCCCATACTGTGACCATAAATAGCATACTCCTCATTAACTATTTTGTCCTTTATATTTTTAAATATATCTTCAACAACCTCATCTATATTTTGGTAAAAATCTTCATAAAATCTCTTCCCTCTACCCTTAATCTCTATTGGCTCTAGCTTTATTGAAGAATTTAAATATTTTTTCCACTTATAATATATAAATTCTGTCCCTCCTGCATACGGTAAACAAAATAATATCATTCACTATCCCTCATCTACTTTATATTTTTCACCTCTAAAAGAACAAATTAGCTTACAAATATTAGCAAATAACGACCTTGTTAACAAGTTTTTTGATGAAATTAACCTAAAATTTTATTACTCGAATACAGTTGTTAAGCATCTAAAAGAATTTTTAGTAGCAGCAACATCAAAAGGATTTACTGCTAAGACTACTGATATTGCTGAATATAGTGTAAATCATAGTACCACTATTGGGCACTTTCTATCCCATGGTGTATGGGATAAAAAATATATAGATAGAACTATCAAAAAACAGTCTCTTAACCATGTGGTCGATTTATCAAACCACACAAACAACCTATTTTTGTAAACACTGATGATACAGTTAATGTAAAGACTAAGCCTTTGTCACAGGTGAAAGCACCTATTCAAAAGGATGGTTTTCATCATTCTCATCTATTAGGTAAGACTGTTTGGGGACATCAGGTTCTCTCTACAATGGTTAGTTGTATAGGGCATAATCCTAACTACGATATTTACTTATATGATAAGGAACACGGTAGTAAAATCGATTATATTACACAGTTATCAGAATCTTTACCAACACTCCCTCATATGGGATATGCGTTGTTTGATGCATGGTTTACATGTCCAAAGGTTATAGATGCTTATACCTCCAAGGGTTATCCCTGTATTTGGTGTCATTAAATCTAATCAAATCCGCTCTATAAAAGGTATTGAGAGACTTTGCCTTTTACTATCCTTAGTGCATTTATTCTGCACTATAGGCACTGGAAGTATCATGCAATTTGGTGAAGGATTACGCAAGGCTCGTTGCCAAACTAAAGTGAATAATATTTCTTGGATTTATCAATGTGCTAAAATGATGTTCCTTTGGATCCTGTTCTAAAAGCCTTTAAAGTTGCGTAGGGTTGGTCCAACTAGGTACTGTAAACATTTGTAATCTAATTTGCTCGTTTAGAGTTTTTTACTTTACTTATACTATTAATACCTTTTTCTACAAACTAATTCTTTATAGTGTTAGCTACCACCTTATTATATCTCTTTATGCCATCATTCGACCTATTGCCCCTATGTTTGTATAAATGTTAATATTTAATATATTATATTATATAAATCCTATTTTATTATATATTTTTATATTTTTCAACCTTTATTTTCACTCTTTTGCAGTAACTTTTGTACTATTGGCAGTTTAAACCATTGATTTTACTATTAATTTTCAACTTTTTCATTTTATTTTTTTATCATATTTTGATAAGTTGGTCTATTGAAGTATTCTTTAAACAGGAGAAGAACCAATTAGGATTTGATAAATATCAAATCCGCTCTATAAAAGGAATAAAAAGACTTTGGCTTTTGCTGTCCTTAGTGCACTTATTCTGCACTAAAGGCACTGGATGTACCATGAAATTTGGTGATGGCTTACGTAAAGTCCGACACCAAACAAAAGCAAATAATATCTCTTGGATATATCAATGTGCCAAAAATAATGTTCCATTAGATGCTGTTTTAAAAGCCTTTAAAGTTGCATAAGGATTAATCTAATATCAACTGTAAATATTTGTAAGTTGATTTGCTAGTTTAAATTAAATAAGCATATATTTAAATACCATGATTATCTTACCATGATATATCACACTTGCCTACGTGGGTTAGGATTGACGCTTACCTTCAAAGCTTGAGGAGTCTATTTTTAGAACAAATAAAAGGGGTTAGTCCTAAATACATATCTACCATCAAAAGTCAATTACAGTACTGGATTAATCAACAAGCCAGCTATATCAAGGCTTTATTTGCAAATTTATGCTGGGAAAGTTGAGTTACTACATAATAAAACGAAAAAATTGACACAAAAAAAGCAGGTTCTATATGACCCACCAACAATTTTTTGCTTTATTAAACTGTCAAACTCCTGAGCCTTTTCTAAGAAACATAAAATCACCAATTTCTTTTAATTATACCACAAACATCTAATTTTATTTATTAGTGTAATACTCGAAAATTGTTGATGTATCTAACGATACATCGGTACAAAGAAATGCTTTTAGTGCTTTGGAATTACCAAAGGCTTTTTCAGGTCAGCTTTTTAAAACAACGGCATTATCTATATCATTTAATGCACCTTCATAACGATATAATGATAGCCCTTTGTAGAATAAGCATCTATAACCTTTGGACATGTGAACCACGCATCAAATAAAACATAACCCTTATGAGGGGGTATTGGCAAGGATTTTGCTAATTGGATGATGTAATCTATTTTACTACCATGCTCCTTATCGTAGAGACTAATCTCATAATTAAGGTTATTGCCCATACTGTTAATGGCATAATGAATAAGAATATAAATGGCAAAATGAACATGTAGGATAAAGTACAAAAAGCTGATATACTTTTATAAAAATTATAAAGAGTATATCAACATGAAAAAAGACGTATTAACAGAAATAGAAAGGTTAAAATTAATGGATATTAAAATAAATTTTGCAGAACTAGGTATAAGAATGAATTGTGATCCTAGAACTGCTAAAAAATATTACATAGGAGAGACTAAAACTACAAGAAAACCTGTTATCAAAGAATCTATTCTTACAGATTATAAAGGTTATCAATGGTATCTAGAAGTCCTGCAAGATGATAATTAACGCTACCACGCCAAACAAAGGTGTATCGATTAGCATTGGCTTCAATCTTTGTTCCGTCAATAAATAAGGCTTCAAGGGTTATAAGCCCTTCCTTATGAAGACATCTAATGAATTGATAGTGTAATTCATCTAAAATGTCAATGGTCAGTTTATCATTAATAAAATTATAAAAGGCGTCACGCTTTGGTTTTTCACCTTTTGTCAGCCAGATAAAGGCAATATCTCTTTCACATAGTTCTACAATTCGATCAACAGCTCTAACACCTCTCATATTTGCATAAGTCAGTACTGCAAACATCATAATAGGATTATAGCCTTTTCTTCCCTTGTTTGAATATCTAGCCAATAGACTAGAAAAATTTAATTCCTCCAATATTTTTTTAAGGGTATAGACTGGGTCGTTGGCTGGTAAACCTATTTGATACAGATTAAAGTTAATTTTCTGTTGCCCTATCTCAAAAAATTCGTTATAATAAGTATTCATATGTAGTTACATTATACAATGTATATGTAGCGGAGGGAAGATGCTTATCGTTAGGCATCTTTTTTTCTTGCTAAAAAAGTCAGCCTAACTCTTAATGAGTTACACTGACTTTTTTTGTGGGAGCTGGTCTATTTAACGACAGCCCCCTCATTGATGGAATATATAGATTCAGGTATTACCCTCGCCTTCCCACGGTTAATTACAGTTTACCTTAAAAGCATTCTTTATCAATACCCTAATTGTAAAATTTTTTATTCATCTATAGTTCCTGCAATTCCCGATGTACCCTTCGACTTTAACTATTTTATTCTTACCAACCAGTTTTGTGGTTCTAAATTATATTGAATCTCGTCAAATGGAGGATCGTATATTATTAAGTCTCCCTTACCAGTATGAACATTTAAGTTGTATACTCTGTATATCTTATAATTTTTCTTCTCTTTATACATTTCCTCTGCTACTTTTTTTTCTTCCCTTGAAATGTAGAAATTTGCTGGTTTATTTTGCTTTGTTTTTTAACTTCTATAAATAGAGGTTTTCCATCACTTGAGTAAGACTTTATGTCATACCCAAGACCATCTCCTTTAACCACAGCTGAATGCTCTATCTTTTCAGCTAGTTTGTGCAAACCTTCTGATTTAAGCCTTTGCTTTTCATAATTTAAAACAATTGCCTCACCAAGATTTCCAATCCTCTTTTTATCTGCATTAAGTTTAACGTAGTCAACATTAACTCTTAGATTATTATACGCTACTGTACTCTTTGAATTTTTCCCCTTTGATATAATATTTCTCCTTTGTTGAACTGTAAGAGTATACTCAGTAGTTACAGAATCACCAATACTCTCAACTTCATCTCGATCAGTCATGCCTTCTACTATATCCGAATCAAAATATATCCGAATGTACCAATGCTTCAAATCAGAAGAGTCAATGTTCATTGACGCACTATTAAAATACTCACACACTTTTAAATTGTTCGCTACATAGTATTTTTTGTTATCTACAGTAATTATACATGTCCCATCTTTGATTCGTGTACTATTCTTTTGTTGATTATCAAAATCCTTAAATTGCTCCTCTGTGTATATACGAAATTTCTTTGCCCTATTGTTTAAGAAATTGTGTAATGTTTTTGTAGATAATGAACATGCTTTTTCTACTAACTCGAAGTATGCCCATTTGGAACCATCGGTCTTCCCTTTGAAAACTTCTTCAATCCCATCTTGCTTATGGACAAATTCCATTCTTTCAAATTCCATTTCGTCCTCATAAACATATCCGTTATGTACACAGGAAAAAGATTTAGATGATCCAATATTCTTTTTATGTTTCTCCCAATAGTTTAGGCTAATTTCATCATATATATTTGCCATTAGAACCTCCTAATCTTGTTTACCAAGCAATAAAACTTATAGAAAATTTATAACATTTACAATATATTTCTATTAATTCATTTTACTACATTATAACTCTCAATCATTCTAGCAGAAATTTGATTAATTTAAAATTTGATAAGGCTAATCTCGGTAATACCAAATAAATTAGAAGTATTAAGTGACGTCAATAACTTCTCTTTTTAGAGCTTTATTATGTTAGCGCCAAAATCATAGTTTCCTACTTAGGATTTTAAAATAAAGAGACCCCTATGAAAAGGAGACTCTAAAATATATCCTCAAAATTCCAAACAACGCCCAACCTACCTCTATGATCTATTTCAATATGGTCAATAAATACCTCAACCATTTCTCTGTTAAGCTTCTCAAAAGGAGACAATCTATCAAATTCTTTTACCGTATCCTCACTATCTTCTACATTAGATTGTAATAACGCTATCTTCTGAGTAAGAGTTTCTATCTTATTATCTATTATAGCTTCTCTTTTCTCATAATTTCTTTTCTCTTTCTTAAATACCTCAAGTGAGATATTCCCAGCCTTATATGCTTTATAATTATCAAACTTCTTATTCTGTAACATTAGCAATGTATTTTTATAGATATTAATATCTTTTTCATCTATCATGTTCTTAACACATTTATGTACGTCTACACCGCTATTAGTATTACAAACATACCTTACCACTCTACCGGCTTTATTATCGTATACCTTGGTTACTAAAGTATGATTACATCCTGCACACTTGATTTTAGATGTAAATAGCTCTGTGTTCTTTCTTCTACTCTTCTTAGAGTACTGACTGAACATGCTTTGCACCTTTTCAAAATCTTGACGACTTACGATTCCTTCATGAGCATCTTCTACTACGATCCATTGGCTCTCTGGGACTTTTATATCTTTCTTGCTACCAATGTCAGCTCTCTTATATTTGCCATATACAGCATCCCCTACATACCTTCTATCTTTTAATATTGCTTGTATCCTAGCTGCTCTCCAGTATGTTATCTCATTTGATCTATTGCATGGGAAATTATCCTTTCTAATCTTTCTAAGCATTAGGGGTGATGGAACTTCTTCTTTATTCAGAGTCTTAGCTATCTCTGTTAAAGTTTCGCCATCTAACCGCATATCGAAGATTCTTTTTACTACACATGCACTTTCCCTATCTGGAGTTAGTTTTTTATTCTTATCTTTCACAAATCCATAGGGTGCATAAGCTGTCATATGAATGCCCTTCTCTGCATTAGCTCTCTTCGCACTTATGATCTTCTTAGACAAGTCCTTGGAGTAAAAATCGCGAATCATATTTTTAAAAGCAACGTCAATACCACCTGTACCAGATACCTTTTGACTATCATAGTGATCATTAACGACTATAAATCGAATACCTAAGAAGGGAAATATTTTATCTATATAAGTACCTGTCTCTATATAATTACGTCCGAATCTTGAAAAATCCTTTACAATGACACAATCAATTAAGCCATGTTTAGCATCTTCTATTAATGTCATAACTGCTTCTCTCTCGAAATTTGTCCCACTTATTCCGTCGTCCACATATTCCTTAAGAGAGGCATTTTTTAATTCATTATGATTTGCTATGTAGTCCCTGATTCTTTCTCGCTGAGATACGATACTGTTACTGTCGCAATCTGAAGCTTTCATGTCTTCTGATGAAATTCTAAGGTACACACCAACAACATATTCTTGTCTCATAAGCTACACCATTGCCCCTATGTAGTTAGGATTTTCTAATAGACTCTTTACTGAAGAACCTCGCCATAATGCTTTTTCTTCAATATCCTTACTACCCCGCAACCCCTTCTCCCATAAATATCTATATTGAGATGGGATGTTTATATTATTAAGTCTATGAGCAATGGCCGTTACGCCAAATCCTTTTAGCCTAAGGTCAAAAATCATCGTTACAACATCTTTTGTTTCTTCATTAACTTCTAGAATATACTTATTATCAGCAGATTTTTTATATCCATATGGTGCGTACTTACCTAGAAATTTGCCACTCCTCTTCTTTGCATCTAAAGAGGTACATATCTTCTTTGATATGTCCTTCGCATAGCTATCGTTTATAATCGACTTTAAAGCGATTTCTAGGTCTTGATTATCCTTTATATTCTCACTATCAAAATTATCATTGACAGCAATAAACCTAACTCCTATATTCGGAAATATCTTTTCAATATAATGTCCTGATTCAATATAATTTCTACCGAACCTGGATAAATCTTTTACAACAACAGTATTAATTATGCCCTTTTTCACATCTTTAATTAACTCATTTAATGCTTCTCTGTCAAAATTGGTACCCGAAAATCCATTATCTATGTAGGTCTTTTCATAACTGAGTTGCTCATTCTTTTCTATATAGGTTTTCAACATAGTGATCTGATTTTCAATAGAATCTCCACCAGTTATATTGTCTTCTATGGACAATCTTGCATAGATACCTACATTATATTTTAGAGTGATGTTTGGTTGCTTTAATCTTTTTCTACTAATGCGTGCCATTCTCTACACCACCCTTTATATCCTTAAGTTTACTATCTATTCCTTTATTGTTTTTACTATGCTTTAAAGCGTTCTCTACATAATTAATAGCATCCTTATATTCATCTTGAAACCTAAAATCTATGATGATCTTATTCTTATCTACCACGACTATCTTTTCAACTAATGACACCACTATGGCTCTCGTAATTTCCGTAATGTTTTCATTCCTAGTGAATTTTTTAATCCACTCACTTTTGCCTTTACTTGTTATTAATTCATTAGCACGATTTTCAAGTTCCATTAATTGCTCTTCTATATCGTTGCATCTTATTTCAAAATCTGTTTTCATCTCCATATAATCAGACCTGGTTATAATGCCATCTTTGAAGTCTTCGTAGAATCCTGTTCTTAGATTATTATACTTCTCTAGTTCCTCGATCTTAGCCACAATTCTCTTATCTACTTTTTTATACCTAGTGTTACTATGGGGCATTTTTTCTATGTGATCTAGTAATTTATCAAGTTTAACAATCAAACCTATCTGATTTTTCATGACTGCTAGAACCGTCTTTTTCAAGGCTTTATTACTAATTCTATGGTTGGTACATTTATGCTTATCTGCTTTATATGTTGAACAGATATAGTATACGTATTCTTTACATTTACTTCTTACAATTTTTCTTACCATGGTATTTTTGCAACTATCACAATATAATACACATCATTGATAATATTTTTAAAAGGAATAATGATACTGTCTGTACTAGACATGTTTTTCGCACTATCATAACTATCATTAATAGCAATAAATCTCACTGCCAAGAGTGGAAAAACTTTCTCGATATACCTTCCCGTCTCTAAGTAATCACGTCCAAATCTTGATAGATCCTTAACTATGATACAGTTCAATGATCTGCATCTAATCCACTTACATACCATATGGTGTCTTTATTTTGTAGATAAATAGAATATGTATCAATATAATTAACTATCTTATCTTTATCTGGTGTTAACACTCCAACTTTACCAAGTCTAATGTAAGCTTTTCTATCTAGGATTACATCAAATATTATTCTTAGTTTTTTACATATTCTTTTATTTTTTTCATCAGCTCCTTTACTGAACTAAACTTCAATTTACTAACAATCTCTGATATAATGTTCTAATAATGATATGGAGGTTGTTTGTTATGTCTTTAAAATATTATAAAGTTATTTCTGGAATATTGGCTTCCTATTTTCTTGGATTTTTTATATTTAGTAAAGCTTATGCAAATAGTTCTTATTTCCCTATTTTACTTGGTTCATGTGTTTTTACAGCCACTATGTTTGAAACTAACTTAAATAGAATAAAGTCCTTCTATAAAATTTTCTTATTATCTTCAATTCTTATATCTATAGGAATTTACCTTGTAGAGCACACTCACTAAACATAATATTTATCTTAATCAAATAGCTTTCTCTTGGATTTCTTCATCCTTTGAATAGTCCAATCCATCTTGTCTACCCTTTTGATAAGAATTATAATCAATCTGCTCTTGATTAATTCCTTTACCTTTGAAGTCACCTGAGAATCCTTTTTCAATTTCATTATATTTTTTTATGATTGGTACTGGCATTACTGCGACTAGTGCATATTCCTCTTTATTCTCATTCTTCATTTTTATTGATTGTTCTTTTAACTTCTTATCAAGTCCTTGGATGAAACCAATGGCATATGATTTTCTATCAAGTCTTTTTCTTCTACTGGACACGTTAATAATATTAACTACTTGTC